>NZ_CP107550.1 GCF_025837155.1 Pseudomonas sp. Z8(2022)
TGACGCCTTCGGCACACTGATTACTCAAACAGGACGGCGCATCAATCCGTATCGTCGCTTAGTTCAAGGCGTTGACCAGGACGCAGAGCGGTTGCCGTTCTTGACCCGTGACGTCGCAATAGACGTGTTCGCTGACGAGCTCGGCCTGTCGCATCTGATCCCTGTCATCCGCCGTGAGCTGGCCGAGGAATTGGCGGCCCTAGAGCTGTTTCCAGAGGTGATCGAGGTCATCCGGAAATTGCGAGCAGCCGGTAAGCGCATAGCGGTGTGCAGCAACATCGCCAGTGAGTACGGGCCTATGATCAGGCAGCTCCTGCCAGACCTGAACTCCTACATTCTGAGCTACGAGATAGGCGCGGCAAAGCCGGCGACAGAGATATACAGCGCGGTTTGCCAGGCCCTCGGCAGCCGCCCCCGCGATGTGCTCTTCATCGGCGACAGCAAGCGCTGCGATCTGTACGGCCCGCAAGCTTTCGGAATGCAGGCTCGGTTGCTGAATCGCAGCGACGGAGAAACGCTGCTCGATGCGCTGAAGGGCGTCTTGTACACGAAGTAGGTGATAGCTCTGGTGTGTCCGAAATGGAACGGTTTCGGACAGGGTGCACAAGAAGTGTTCAAAAATTAGGTTGACGCAAATTCGGACATATCCGATATTTCGTACACCCTATATGGACGATTTCGCCCCATGCCACGCACCTTTGCCTATGTCCGCGTGTCCACGACAGGCCAGACGACCGAGAACCAGATTCAGGAGATCGAGGCCGCAGGCTTCCATGTCGAGCCGCGCCGGATCGTTACGGAGACGGTTTCAGGCAGCACGCCTATTGCACAGCGCCGAGAGTTTTCGAAGTTGATGGATCGCTTAGAGGCAGGTGATGTACTCATCGTGACGAAGCTGGATCGGCTTGGACGCGATGCTATAGATGTCAGCTCAACGGTGATGGCACTGGCCGAAATTGGTGTCCGCGTCCATTGCCTCGCCCTGGGCGGCGTTGACCTCACCAGTTCGGCGGGCACGATGACGATGAATGTCCTCAACGCGGTCGCGCAATTCGAGCGGGACTTGCTGATTGAGCGCACTCAGGCGGGTCTCAACCGGGCCAAAGCCGAAGGCAAGACACTGGGCCGCAAGGCCACTCTCAGCGAGCAGCAGAAGCAAACCGTGCTCGATGATCTGGCGGCAGGGTTGAGCGTTTCAGCCATCGCCCGAAAGCTGGGCACCAGTCGGCAAACCGTGATGCGCGCTCGTGACTCCCAACAAAAAGGCAGCACGTCATGATCGAAGCACAACTCCAGGCTCTCTACTTGGCTGCACTACTGCTGATGGTCGATTGCATCTGCTGCTTGATCGCTGCCTATCGGAAGAATCCCACGCTGTCTGCAATCGCTGGCGGAGGGACTGCCGGGGCGCTCGCGCTTGTCCTGCTCACCAGGATGGTTCCGTTACCCATAGCAGTATTTACCAGCATCGCTATGGGCAGTGTTATTGCCTGGCTGAGATTCAAGTCTTCCGAGAAGGTATCTAACGCAGAGGTGAGCTGACGGCGCGGCTGTTCACGCCGGTCAGCTCGACCGCCAGGTTATGCCTGCGGTCGATGCATAATATTTTGAAAAGCGTCTTGTCTCCTTTCAAATTGACGACTAGACTAAAATCAAAGGTACGCGATAGGCGCGAATCGCAACAGACTGGAGAAGAGATCATGACGAATATTGTTTGGAACGGCTGCGACGGGTATGTGGAAGCTGACGAGGCTGTCTCCCGCGGCTACGACTTCGACGGCGAAAAGCTCTACCACGGCGCACAGGAATTCACGGCGTTTGAAGCGACCGAGATCAACCCGGCCGACCTGCCGAAGGACGAAGACGGCGAACCGATTGTCGACGGCGTGCTGGGCACTGAAACCGGCCGCTTCTACCGGGCGGCATGAGCGGCGGGAAACGGGAAGGGGCTGGCCGGAAACCGGCCCCAGAGCACCTGAAAAAGGTGCCCTACAACACCAAGCTCCCGCGCTGGTTGCGGGACTGGCTGACCGATCCGGCGAGAGAAGCAAGCGGGCCGGTGTTGATCGAAGAGGCCCTGCGGAAGGTGCACAAGCTGCGCCCGCCGGAGGGAGAGGCATAACAGGAGTTATAGCAATGCAGACTGACCTCCCGCTGCACCTTATCACTACCCCCACCGCAGCCGAGGCGCTGGCCCAGCTGGTCAAGCGGATCGGCTGGAGCGATGCCCGCTCGCTGGCCGTGAACGATGACGAGGCCTACGCGATGATGGATGGTATTGCCGCACTTCAGCGAGCACTGGCCGAGGCAGGCTACGCGCCGCGCTGATGATCCCCCCGAGCGAGGTTACTCATGGATAAGCACCCCAGCACGACTGCTGAGGCATCGGTACTTCCGTCTGAGGAAATGACTCCGGCAGAGGTTGAAGTGCGCCTGGCCATAGCCGGCTTTCTGATCCCTCGCCTTGCTGGTACTCCAGCTGGCCGCGAGGTGTTCGATGCGTTGGTCACAAGGTTCCTGAATCGATACCCACACCACAAGCTGCTGGCCCACCTGCTGACAGCACCCGAGTACCTGGAACATGACCACGACACAGAGTCGTGATCATGCCGCTCTAGCCATCCACTTACAGCTCTGACAGCGAGGGACTCATGCGGAATCAACAGCGTACCTATGCCGGCTGCCCTGTTCTCAGCAGTGAGGATCAGATTGGCCAGTACCTGGAGCTAGGTGCTGTTCCTGGCGATGTGGAGTATCTGGCGGTGCCACCCGGCAAGGTCGTTCGGCGGCGGGGGTTCTGGCTGAAGCCAAACTATCGAGCACATCGCACCGCAGTGTTGTTCCTGGTGAGCACGGACGTGTACGCGATGAACACGGACGACTTTGCAGGGCTGCGGGATCAGATTTACTGCTACCGGAGTCCGAAGGCCAGAACGGTCTACCTGGGCCGCGTCGAGAGCGGCGCAGAGCGCCGGCTCTTTACGCCACTGCTCGAAGATGAGTCGTTCGACATCGAGGCCACGGGGCTCATCTATGTCGGTCGTGTCATTTCTGCATTCTGAGGTGGCCATGTACGCAAAGGCCTTTGTTGACGACTATCAGCCACGCTTGGCTGGGCTGCTGGGCCTGCCTGATGACGCGACTGATCTGGATGTCCACGCATACATCAAGCAGGGCATCCCGCTCGACCAGGCGGCAAGCATGCAAAGGCAGATGGCGATTGATTTCGAGGCCATCGGTGGCATCAACCTGATCGCACGACTGGCCGTCAAGCAAGTCTCATCGGCGGCCCTGTCGGGTCAACGGCTATCCGCTGATGAGAGCGACCGCCTTCTTCGTGTTCTGCATGTTCTGGTGGTTGGCGAGTCGCTGTTCGGTGATCGCGCCAAGGCACTACGCTGGCTCTCGACTCCGCAGAAGCGGTTCGGTGGCAGCTCGCCCATAGAGATGTTGAAAACTCATGTTGGGGCAGCCATGGTTGAAGAGCTGCTGGTTCAGCTGGCTGAAGGTCTGGTCTTTTAGCACCCGGTCAGCGAAGCCGGGGTGGCTTCGCTGACGGTGAAGGCACGGCAATGTCATCCTCGCCTTCGCTCATTCCAGTCTCCGGCTCTTCAGCGTCACCTCGGCCAAGTCCACCTTCGTACACCTCGCCTGCATACTCGGCCTCGATCTCTTGTTCAGACTTCTGCTTGATCGGCATGACCTTGGGCACCTGAGCCGGCTGGCTCGATGTCACCCGTAGTCGCTCCAGCTCGGCGGCTAGAGCTGGATCTTTGAACTCGACGCGCAGCCCAGTCCGCATCACAACACCAAGTACCGCGGACTTGAACGCAGGTGAGCCATGCACGTCCAGCGCTGGGCCGAACTTTTGCAACGCAAGCCGCAGGCCCGTTTCTACCGCTTCAAGCGCCAGATCGACCACCGCAACTTCTCGTCCAGTGTCTACGAGTATCGGCTTCGTTCTCGCGCTATCAGCGTAGTAAGTCACGTTGCCACGCTGATCGACGCGATAGGACACCGATGGCAGAACCACCGGAATAGACGGATCAAGTTCGCGCTCAGCGCCAAATCGATTACCTGTCTCTAGTAGCTTGGTGCGCCGTGTCTGACGCCGCAGCTCTGCCAGTGCACTGGCATTGCAATCTTCTTCCGTAAGCACAACCAGGAAGAGCTTGTAGCCATTCGGTCCTGGCTTCGGGTGCTTCTCTCGTAGTGACCGGCGCTCCTGGGCAATTTCACGATACAGCTTCGCGCTCTCCATAGCCTTGCGCATGCTGGCCAGCGAGTAGGCGGCTTTGCGCTCGCTAGGAGTCTTGTTCAGATCGGCTTTGATGCTTGCTCGATCCGCCAGGTAGTCCGCCTTTATCTGAGCTCTACGCCTAGCCTCTGAGGCTTTCTGTGCCGCCCAGTCTTGCTTTTTCGCATCGTCTCTCGCCGGCCAGGTACGACGATAGGCCTCCCAGAAGTGAGTGCGGATCTCGTCTCGTGGTTGCCCAGTAACATTTGCCCTCTGCGCCGCGTAGACCTGGCGCAATATTGACTCTGCCTCCGGCCAAACCAGATGCAGTTCCTTGGTGAGAAAGTCAGCTACGTTCAAGTTCCTGCTGCCGCACTGGATGCGGTCGCCACCATCCAGCCCTTTCTTCACCAGGTACTTCTCAGGCATTACACCGTGAGTGTGGCTGAGGTGAGCAAGTAGCAGGTTCGCACTCAGGTTGAGCTTGATTGCCTTGTGATCCTCCGAGGTGGCGAGCCGCCCCTCGTAGATTTCTGCCCTATGCTCCGCCAGCAGCTGCTCCACGATGTTTTCTGGCTCAGCACGGAACGAATCATCTCCTTCTTCGGCTGAAGCTGGTTCTCCCATGAGCCAGGCGCTATCGGTAACTTGATGGGCATCGAGCAGGGTGTCGTCCTGGTCAGCATCTGGGGCGTGCTCGCTGTCGTGCTTCATGTAGAAGCGAGCTTGCAGCTGATCTAGGATTGCCAGCTGTTCCTCAGAATTCTCTTTGCGGGCCTTGCGGTACCGCTCATAGAAATTACGGCTGCCGCTATTGATGTACTTGAGCTCTCGCGCTCTGACTTCGTGCCACTCTGTAAGGAGGCTGGTTATTTCATCCGGGGACGGACGTGGGCTTTTCGGCTCAACATACTCCGCCGCCTCAACGGCTAAGCGTGCCGCCTCAGCTGCCAGATGCTTTTTCTTTTCTTCGGTTGGCAGCACCACAAATGCAGGGCTGAAGACGTAATCCTTCAGGTTGATCCCCTTCGTCGCACCCTCGGGCTTCACGTTCAGGTAGGCGCTTGGCTTGTCCTCATTCCGAACCCGCACCGCTCCGAACGTCTCAACGAGCTCTTTGAAGCGGGGGTAATCCACGATGCCATTCTCGATCAAGGCATCAAGCAACTGCTGCTTCAGCTCGCTGCCAATACCTTGGAAATGGTCGCCCTTAGTCCGAGCGAGCAAGGTGCTCTCATCGGTGAACACGATCCGACGGTGATCCTTTGGGCTGGCCAGCCCGTACTTGGCATTGATGTGTTCCTGCCAAGCATCGATGAACTTAGTCTGATGATCGACCTTGCCGAGTGGGTTCAGGTGCCTCTGGCTGAGAAGGTTCAGCTCTGGAATCACGATGTGAATATGGGGCTTGCGGATGACTCGGAAGCCGGTCTTGAGGTTGGTGTATGACTTGATCCTGGGGAGGTGAGCTTCAGCGTAAAAGCTGTATTCATCAGCACGGAAGGCGGTCATGCAGAACTGCCGGAACTCATCTGTAATCGCCTGAAGTGTTTCCAGTGGCAGCTCGTCCTCTCGGAAAGAAAGAGTGATATGCAGATACTTCTCGCCACGATTGGACATCGCGTTGACGATGCTTTCTGAGAGAGCCATGTTCCCTGCAAGCACGATTCGGTTGTCCAGCTCGGCGCGACTGTACTTCCGCCCCGCCTTCCTACCATCACGTAGATAAGTGAAGACACCAGCACTTCCGCCTCGAATCCTAGTCAACATCCGAGATGCCCTTGGCCATGAGCTCAGAAATGCTACTCAGCTTTTCGAGCACCCGCTCGAAGGTCTTGGCATCGAGCGTGCCGCGCTTTCGCGCCTGGTGCGTAGACCATGCCAGTTGGTTGATGTTGTTGCTCGCCTTGTTGAAGTAAAAAATCAACCGGAGCTTATCCGCGCTGGCTGGCTTCTTCGCAACGACAGACGTTTTATTACCTAGCACGCAGGAGCGAAAAAACTCGCTCCTGGTCTGGCCAGAGGCCTTCACTTTCGCCAGCCACTTCGCGTGGTCGCTCGCCGTCAGGCGCAGCGAAACAACCTTCTCAAGCGGTTCGACCCGCTCAACCTCATCGTCGCCCTTCTGCCGCGTCTTCGGCGCACTCGGGGCGAGGGTCTTTTTCTTTCCGGCCATGAGGTCTCCCGGTCTTGCGGCGTGGGCTGGAGGCTGGGTTTCAAAGGGGCACCCCTTTGGCACGGGATATGTGACTGCGCGTAGCGCAGGTAAACATATCCGTCGTGCCTGCGAACTTGGTTCGCAGCTATTTCGATGCTAAGTTCGAGATAAATAGTTGTCTAGATGCGGTGCTACGCACCGGGAATGGGTGTAACCAAACGAATAAACAAGTCACCAATAATTAAGTGGCAATGAATGCCAATGATTGGCAATGAATGGCATTCATTGCCACTTAATGAGCGGGCTAGAGGCAGAAACTAGAGATCCCCTCTAGATAACGTGGCATTTAATGGTAATTAATGGCATTCATTGCCAATGAATGGCAGGGAATGCCACGTGCTATCTTGAAATGCCCGAATAAAATCCCGACGAAAGGCGCATCGAAATATGAAGCGACGGTTGCTGATCCGAACGCAGGGCTCTCAGATACGGCTGTGAAAGATGAGTTGATCCGTTTGCTAAGACACTCCCAACAAATTGCACGATAAAATATTAACCTATCGTGCATAAAAACTTATCTAATAGCTCATGCACGATATATAGTTATTATATCGTGCATACCTATAAATATTCGTCGGATAAACGCGGTTAAACGTTGTTGCACTGTGATCCACCAAATATCATTGAACCGTGATATTTAATGGAGTGCTCGACATGATTCTCCGCAAGTTTCGACCATTGATTCAGTTAGCTCAGCAGGCTGTACAGCGTAGCAACCTCACCCAGATGTTTCTCCGTCGCTACCTGCGTCAACAGCCCACTCACATCGATGATGTAACCAAGGCCATCCTTCGACGTCACGAGCAGATGGCCGACCTTGGAACACTTGTCGTTTTGCTGGTCGCCCCTGCTGTAGCGTTTGTGCATGCAACCAGTGATGGCGCCGAACCTCTCGCCAAGATCGTTACCATCGCTGCTCTTGCTGCCTTCGTTTTCATCGGTATCTGTATGGACTCGGCCAAAAAGATCGCGGTTCGCACCGCTCTGGGAGGCCAGATAGATGAATCGTAGAGCCGCATTACTGCTGGTTGCCCTGGCGGCAACCGCCTACGCGGGCGCGGCTGTTGCGGATGACTCCTACGGACAGCGGCTATTAAATTTCATCGCACATGGAACGGAGAACCCTGCCGGCGATGAGAAATCCCTCCTTTCCACGGTTTCGCTCACGCTCAACGCGATTGCTTTAACCTTGATGGCCTGGCTGGCAATCATCGGCGGAGCAACCTACGTCTTTCAGACCGCTAACAAAGGTGTGCCTGGCGGGCAGGTAATCAGCTCGTTCTGGGCTCCAATCCGTATCAGCACAGCCACCATCCTACTGATCCCCCTTGCCAGCGGTTACTCCACCCTGCAGTACGGCGTCATCAAAATGGCAGAGGTCGGCAACCACTACGGAAATGAGGTCGCGTCGAAAGGGCTTAAGTATCTAGCTGAGAACGGTGCATACCGCCCACCACTCCTGTCAGACCCGACAATGATGATCGCCGGCTGGATCGGTTCTGAAGTGTGCCGCCAATACATCAATAGCTACCAACAAGGCGAGCGAGTCCGCCCAGTAGCGCGAAGTCAGGAGTCCCTGGCGAGCGTTAAGTACCTATACAGCTATGACTATGCCGAGCTGGAAGGAGCACGCGAGGCAAGCTATCCGCGCAGAGCATATTGCGGCGCTCTGACGATCGATATGCCTCGTGAAATTACAACAGACACAGCACACACGCGCGCCGTGCCAGCGAAGGTTGTTCGCAAGCTAAACGAGATCGTGGCTGAGATGCAACCGCGAGTTGCTGAAATTGCCAGCATGATTCTGTACGACGAAGCCGCCCTTCGATCTCTCCAGAATAACGGGCAAAGCGCACAGTCCTCCTATGAGTCAAAAGCCTCCGCCGTACCGGAGCAGATCGAGGGCGCAGGCGGGAAATATGTCGCCCTGGTAGCCGATTACAACACCAAAGTGACAGCCGTTGTCGCATCCAGCGTTAACGAGGTTTATACAGATAACGCAGGTCGAAACTGGCAGGAAGAGATCACTGAGCTGGGCTGGATGGCGCTTGGCACTGCGTACTGGCAGGTGTCTCAAAGCCAGGAAAAGATCAACGCCCTCGCCAAGCTGCTCACCCCTAGCTATCAAGAGCCGCAGATGGATCGGAACTTCGATAGCGACCAGCGCTTTATCGATGTGAGTCTGCGTCTTCAGGGGTTGCAGAAATTTGCCCGTGATCGAGCAAAACAGGTAGTAGAGACAGACAACTCGATCATCTCCATCGAGCACGCTGGTGTCGATGGCGGCGCTGATTTCATCAAGAAGTTTTTCTCTGAAATCAGCACGGCGATCATGAAGTCCATGGTGATGGGTGCTTCAGACGGCGATATCGTCACATCGATGCAGTACACCGGCAGCGTGATCTCAGCGACCATTGATGCAGCCATCCACGCGCTGATCCTGGGCGAAGCGACGGTTAAAACAACCGAAGCAGTTGCTAAATTCGCAGCGGATGGCGCAGTGAACTCTGCATCTCAGGTGCCGCTTGCCGGGTCGCTATTCGGCGCTGGAGCGACCGCCGCCGGCTCCGTTGCGGTAGGTGCTACAACCTTCACCAGCGAGGTGGTCAGTGGCTATGCAGGCCTAGCAAAAGGTCTGCTATTCCCGTTGATGATCGCAGGATTCTTCCTAGCAGTGGTGCTCCCAGCAATACCGCTTTTTTTCTGGCTGATGGGTGTTATCAGCTGGGCGCTCTTCTTCGTTGAGTGTCTGCTGGTTTCCCCTTTTTGGATGGCTGCTCACGGCACCGCCGAGAAAGAGGGTTGGGGGAGCGAACATACTCGCCAGGGCTATATGCTCATGATTGGGCTATTCCTGGGGCCTATCCTGCGATCAGGAGCTTGGTTTGCCATCTTCGTAATGCTCAAACCTCTTGCCGTGCTAGCTGAATGGCTGGCCAGCTACCTGCAGGGCGTGATTATCACAGGCTGGGTATCACCTCTTCTGATCTTAGGTAGTCCCATCATCATGGCTTTATTTGCGTACGCCGGGGCAGTACGCATCTTCAGCCTCCCCAATGAGCTCTTTGAGCGAGGCCTGCGCTGGATAAACGGCGGGCAGGAAGTGACTGGCGATAGTGCCGCTGAACAGCACAACCGAACCATCATCGGCGGATACACCAGCAAGATGGAGAGCGCTGCGGATCGCTCCAGGGCAAACAAGCCTGGCTTTGGATCACCGACCCCCACGCCAATTTCACCCAACAAGATGGGGGGGAACTCCTTCTCCTGAGCCAGAAAAGGAAAAGCCCGGCCTAGAGCCGGGCTTTTCCTTATCGCATACGGGCTCTAGCGCATAAAGTACGGCATAAATCCGAAGGTAGCTGCCAGCCAGCCAATCACCATCAGCACCACCAACGGGTTAATACCGTGCATGCTCATGATGTAAGTGGACTTATGCGCCATAGCGGCATTCACGATAGCCGCCTGGCTGCGCTTATGGTTATGCGCGGAACTGAACAGTATGCCGAAGATGGCTGGCATAACCAGCATTGCCGCCACGCCAACCAGCAACCACACAAACTCACCCCAATACGGATAGTCCATACCCACCTCAGAAAACGCGACCGATGAATTCATAGAGCGCGCCGGCAGCCAACACGGCCCCCATCACGCAAGCCCCCAGCTTGGTCTGCTCACCCAGCCGGCCTAGATGCAGCCAGAGCTGTGCAAAGCGCCAATGTGCATGCGCGTGAACCCCGAAGTAGGCCAACGCAGCAGCAGAGACAACAAGCCCCGTGACATCGCCAATACCATCATGTCGCCTACCCAGCCAGAGCGTGGCGAACATCCAGGTCAGCATGGCGATATAGAACACCCACCCGCTGTAGAGCCTGAAAAACGGATTCCCCACACGGTTGCGGCCAAGCCATAGCTTCACCTTTCCACCATCAGCTTCAGATGCGCCAATGATGCCGTGGCGGATCAGCGCCACAGCAGCGGCCTGGCTCTCATCATCGAGACGGGCATCCGTCCAGGGCGCAGCAATCTTCACACCCTGCTGGGCGTTGTATGCCCTTGCTACAAACTCATCGAGCAAGTGGTTAGCGTTCTTCGCCATCGCTTCTATCTCCATTCTTCTTCGCCAGCAGCTCATCGAGTATTCCAGCTTTTGCTGCTGCTCTGCGTACTTCAATCGCTTGCCTTATCAGGGCCGATACTGACTTAGGCTCCCGGCTCAAGTGCTTGTTAGCGCGGGCCTCATCTTCAATCTCTCTGTGCATTTCAACAGGCAGAGTGATTGAGCCTAACTCGTCCACCATGCGCCTGCTCCGAGATCTCTGCCTGCTAGAATGATTATCGTGGTAAGGTGCAACCATCATTCTGAATCAAACTTACGTGTTATTTCTTCAACAACGTATGAAACATCTTCGCCACGGTGCAAGAGTGGCCCCCCACCAAGCTCGTCGTACCGGCCAGTTTCGCTATTAAATTCACTGCTAGAATGACTGACAGTGTATTCGTCGCTGCTTTTTGAAACTGATAGGAACGTGTAGATATCTATAAAATTCACACCAATTCCACGATAAAACTCATAGGCGCGATCTGCATCCTTTTTACTAAAGACAACATAATTCCCGCCATTGAATTTATCGCCTAGAATCAAAAGAACCTGCCGACCCTCACGATAGTGATAGCGAGCCTTGTTTAGCGCAGCACCGAAGTGCTTGTGGTGGCTGATTTCATGCAGAAAGCATGAGCCGCTATCAGAAAGCTTCATATCTATTATTTTGTACATACGCCTTTCGCCTCTAAATAAAACAAACCTTGCAAAACACAACTATTTATAATTCAAGTGTGCAGACAACAATAACTTCTACTGACTGCCGACATTATTTCCACTCCTTTGCGTAATCGATGGCCTGGGTGATCGAGCCTAACTCGTCCACCGTGCGCCTGGTCATCGAATCAATCAGAACCTCGCGTGCGTACTGCTTGCTGTGGTTCTGCCACACGGCTCGCTCGATGAGGCCAGCCTGCATGCTTAATCGGTTCAGCTGCTTCCACTGCCTTTCCAGCTTGCGGGCCTGCTCCGAGAGCTCTGCCTGCTGCTGCACCAGGTACGCTTCCAGCTGGTTGTTCTTGGCCATCTCAGCGAGCCTGGCCGGGTTCAATACCGACAGCAGCTCGTGTACTGTCCTGGCCCAGAACGGCATGCCCTGGAGCTCCGGCATCAGGTTGGCGTCCACAGGCATCGACAGGTAGATGTCGTGCATTGCCGAGTTGAGGGCCATCAGAGCGATACCACTGCGACGTAAATGTTCATCGCGATGTGTAGTGCAATCGGCAGGGCAAGGCCACCGGAGACAACCCGCGCAACACCCAAAATGATGCCTACCGCCCCCAGCAGAGCGAGCTGGGCAATGTTGGACTGGCTGTGAAAGAGCGCAAACACAGCAGCGGTCACGATCACCGTCAGCACAGTCTCAAGCCGTCCTTTACCGAACTCCACCGCTCTCCAGAGCAGCCCGCGAAAGATCACTTCCTCGAACAGAGGCGCAGCTAGCAACACACCGAGCGCATTCGCTTTGAGCATCTCGCGAGTTATCTGCGCGCCTGCATCGTGATCACCGAAGGCCATCCGCACCTGAAGGCACACGACCTGGACAGCCACTATTGCCAGCATGAACACCAGGAAGTGGCGAATCTGCAACCGGCCCCACATGCGCTGATCCGGGCGAAGGATGTGGCAAACCTGGATCAAGCCAACGCTGGCCAAGGCCAATGCGCCTGCTGCAATCACACCTGGTAGGCCAAGGCCCATCTGCGCCCAGACCATGGCATAGGCAACAGCCATTGCCGCGAGAGCGAGCAACACATAGCCCCCACGCTTCGTCACATTCATCGCCAGCCCTGTACGTTCCATACCCCCTCCCCCACTACGCCTGAATCAGTTCGACCGGAACCTGACCAGTAACCAGGCCAGGGAAAACCACCGCGTCAGCAACGCGACCATTACTCAGAACCTCGATCAGCAGCGAGGCCTGCCCCTGGTAGGAGCAGCGGCTGATATTGATCGACTCACCTTCATCCAAAACAGGCAGCTCGCTAGACACGACGATTCCGGCATCCAGCTTGTACTCAGCAACAACCATGATCGACTCCCTCTCCCAAGGCCCGGCGTGGGCCGGGCAATAAATCAGTCAACGAGGTCAGTATAGGATAGCAATTCATAATTAGCAATTCATAATTATGAATTATTAGGCGAGCCAACCGATTCACCTCTCAGCGACATCGCCTTGAGGACAGCGGATGCAGCCGGGCGGAAGCCTGACCTGTGTGAGCAAAGGAAGGTTGGAGCACCTGGGAATCAGGTGCTCTTATGGAAGAGGGAGGGGGCTTACAGAATCAGACCAGACTGACATGAGTAGCTACAGCGCCCAGATCACGATTGCATGCGTGTTCACAGCAATGTGCATCATCAGAGGGAGCGCAATCCCTCCCGTACGCGCCCTAGCCCAACCCAGGAGAACTCCAATCACAGCCACGTGCAGTAGAGCAGCTGTCCCCCAATAGGCCAGGTGGCTCAACGCGAAGAGCACACTTGTACCCAGTATCGGAACCAGCTGCGCACGACCGCTGCCTGATAATCTCAGCGATCTGAACAGCAATTGCCGATAAATCACCTCCTCCTTCAGAGGGGTGACGATGGCGACTCCGAACAGCTGAGCCGCGAGCTCAGCGTGATTTATCGGAGTGCTAGGAGACTCCAGTTCAAGGCCTGTCACTGCAAGGCGATAAATCGCGCTGGTGGCTATGATCGCAAGCATGAAGGCCGTGAACTCTGCAAAACTAAACCGGCCCCAGATACCTTCACCTGGTCGAGCTGCTGCGCATAGAAAAAGCAGGCCTAGGCCTGCCCCAAATAATGCCAGCTCAATGACCGATAATGTAACGTTCGACCTGGCTGCTAGAGCTTCAAAAAGCTGCATGAAGAAGAGCGCGAATATCGCAAGAAAGGCATGGCCTGCTCGCCCCATTTCCCTACCTCTAGCCTCCAGGCTGGCAAGCTCTCAAACCACTTAAAAGCGACCAATAATTGGCAATTACGAATTGTTAGTTAGCAATTATTAAATCTTGTAGCCGCTATGCTTAAGCGCCTCTTTGATCAGACCGCTGACCGTCCTCGGGCCGTCTCCACTGAGCTTGTTCGCCCTCACCCGATCCTCCAGGTCTTGAATCACCTCGGGCGGTAGGCTGATGGAAATAGGCTTAGCCTTCTTTACTACAGCGGCAGGCGCTGACGTGCTTTGAACCGGCGGCTCTTCACCATAGGGACGGTCAGCCAACGCACTGGCCAACGCTTCTACAGCGGCGGGGTCAGGCGAATTTGAGGTTTTGTGCGCCGCCTGCGAGGGCTTCTTCAGAGCCATCAGAAGACCTCCTTAACCAAGGCACGAATTTCCTCTGCGGCTTGAGCGTTATCGCCCTCTAGGACAGATTTGCCACTGGGGATCGCGTCTTTGTAGGCCTTTCGATAGAAACCGACAGATTCGAGCGGCTCGATTTCTGGAAACTCCGACAGAAACTCCAGGAACTCGCGGCGCTCGGTCTCACGTACCGCAGGGTTCGTTGACGCCATCGAGTGATAAGCGAAAACCTTCAACGCAGGATTCAGGTCGCGCACACGGACAACCTGCTCCTGGAGCTCGCTAAGCGTGTCCAGATCCAGTTGGCTGCACTGGTGGGGCGCAATGATCAGATCGGCAACGGCAGCCCCAGTGATCAACTCACGTGAGTTTCGACCGGCCACGTCGACGATGACGTGATCGAATTTCTCAGAGAGGGTGCGCAGGGTTGAGCTGATGTTGTCGCGCTTTTCAATCAGAGTGATTTTAGGTTCAAGGCCAGCGGCCTCGCGCTCGGCATACCAACGCGAAGCGCTGCGCTGAGGGTCAGCGTCAACCAGGCAGACATCATGGCCCGCACCGGCCAAAGCGACAGCCACGTTGATCGCGGTTGTGGTTTTGCCTGCGCCCCCCTTGTTGCACCCAACGATAGAAACCGTGCCCATCATGCCCCCCTTGTTGAGAATTACGTAATCGCAATTCCAGAATCATAATTATTAATTAATACGAAATCCAGGCGCAGCCCTTTGCCGGGTCTACAAGCTCACTTTATGCGTAAAATTATCAATTCGCAATTATGAATTATGATAATCTCGGGAGGCATTGACCAATTGGGGGATCAGTAGATGAGGCAACCTGAGCTAGACCTGGTGAAGTGGGTAGCCCTAAGTCTGGTTACTCTCGGGCACACTCGATTTGTCTGGCCGGAGCTGGGATGGTTGGCGCAGCCAGGCAGGTTCGCCTTCGTGTCGTTGTGCGCGGTAATGGCCGCACACGCACTGCGCCAAGGAGCACCATGCCGCAGCACCTGGAGACAGTTCGGGTATTTGATACTGGCCGGGATTGTCAGCCAATGGCCTTTCTACGAACTGACTGGCCGCGAATCAGGGAACATCATGCTGACCCTGACATGCGCACTCGGAGTAATGACTGGTGTGCGAATGCCAGGACTGGCCGGTACAGCCCTTGCCGTCTCCAGCATAGCGGTGCCGCTCTTGGTGCCACTGGAGTACGGGTTACTTGGGGTGTTGCTACCTGCGAGCTTCCTATTGGCCCTCACCAGCTCGAACCGGGCAACATGGATGGTGCCAATTGCGCTGGCAGGGCTCTGCCAAGGTGGCTGGCTAAACCTTGGGTTAGCTGCCACCTCGGCACTGGCAGTCCTTGTGTATCTAAGCCGCAGTTGGGCTGTCCCTGCCTTACCTCGGGTGGGGCGATGGGCTTACGCCTACTACCCCGCGCACATGGCTGCTCTTGCTTGGATTGCCCACTGAGCGACAGCTCACCCGTCGCAACGCGCCGCCTTTGTGAACCGCCTTACGCCTGATCGGTGACTTGCTCGTTCAATGCAGACAGTTGGCTGATGCCATCTCGCAGCATGAAAATCTTGTCTGGTTCACTCATGAACCACGCGAACGAGCCCCAGGCCAAGCCCGTGACGGTCTTCTTGAAGCCTGCCGACTCCCGATCTGCATACGCAGTAACAAAGGCCACCTGAGAACGCTTGAAGCCTCCTTTGTCGGTCAGCTCGAACAGCGCTTCCTGCCGGCGTGCTGTAACAGCCCCGTCAGTGGCTACTACTTCGATGAAGACGATCAGCGGATGCTTCGGCCCGAGGTCAACCAGGATCAGGTCAGGCAGATTCTTCTCGGCCTCGATGTCGAGGCCAATGGTCAATGCCATGCGCAGATCCTGCATGGCCACCTTGTTGCTCGACTCACTGAGCCAGAGCACAGCTGGTTTCTCCAGGAACTGCTTGGCGAAGACCTCAACGACAGCACGAGAAATCAGCGAACTGGGGCCGTGGGAGAGGGTGCGCGTTTCACCGTTGGGGAAGTGAACAAGCACGCCTTCCTGGTCGGCAGCGCCCATGCGCATCAGTGAAATGCGCGCAAGCGCGCCTTTGTTCAAGTGTTCGTCTTGCCACTTGAGGATAGCGGCCTCCAGCTCTTCGCCCTGGAGCTCAGGATCGAACAAGGCAGCCAGATCAGACTTGAGTGCGTAGCGCGGCTTACCGGACGTGGTGGGCACGTCCTTGTCTTCCATGACGGCACCAACGGCAACCAGGCCTTCTCGAAGGGTCTCGTCGCGGATGGGTTCGCGGGTGTTGTCCGCGTACCAGCGCTTGCCTGGAACCTCGTATGACTTCTTGCGCAGATTCGATCTGTAGCCGAGGCGTTCCTCGTCGCTGCTCTTCGCGGACTGTAGATCGGTCATGCGATAGACATGCACCGGCCCGAGCCGAACGTCAGAGTGCTCGATAGCGCCGATATACAGCATGGCGAACACCGTGCTGGCTGCGAGCTCGCGTGTGCAGTAGACCCGATTCGGAGTTCCTTCCGGGAAGATCAGCGGGAGCCTTTCAGCGACCAGTTCCCTTGGTACATAAGGTGGCAGCACTACATATCCCCTTCAAACAATCGGCTGCATGCGGCCTCAATGGACTCTCGGTCGGCCCCGGCCTCGACCAGTCGAGACAACTCGCCCAAGTCTTCAGGTGCCGGCAGCGGCAAAGACTCCAGCTCATAGGCCGAGACCGCAACCGAGCCGCTTACGCAGCGAAACGCACGGTCAGCTGCCGCGCTATTGATAAATGCACCCAGCACCTCGGCGCTCACCTGGGGAGCCTCAGTGATTGGGCGAATCATGTTTATATGGTTCTCGACGACCACGCCCCCGTGCTTCTCCAGGAACTCGGCAGGCAGGGCGGCAGCAATGAGGCGACGGCTCTGCTCCTTCGCGGTGGTGCGTTGCAGCAGGACGCAGGGCTTGGTGGTGACAAGCCAGTTATCGCCGGCCTTCAGCTCGAAGTACGGAGCGTGATTTTTCTTGTCAGCCCGGAATACAAAACGGCCATCGGCAGTGATCGCCTCCGCCCAAATCAGCGGCAAGCGCTTGCTGCTCGGGCGGTGCGCGAGCTGGCTCTTGAAGCGGTTCCACACCAGCGGGCCGGTGCTCACCCCATAGCCCCAGTCTGCGAGGCGATGGGGCATGTGGGTCAGACGCTCGACCAGCGCGCTTTGCTCAGGTGTACGCGGTAGCAGCCACGGCAGCGACGGGTCAGCGGGGAGGGAGATTTCGCCAGTCTGCTTAACCTCCAGCCCTTCAGCCGTGGTGGCAATCTCAGCCACGACAACCGGAGCGCTGTCCGCACCACGGCGATAGGTCGCCAGAGTGGTCTCCTGCAGAACGTCATCAAAAACGCCCTTACGGGCGGTGACGAAATCGATGGAGAGCGGCGGCGCTGATCGCCCCAGCAAGGCCCGTAGATTCTTGAAGTAGACGCCGGCCAGGAAGGAGGTCGGTGTGACGTAGGCAATCACGCCCCCCAGCTTGGTGTGACGCAACGCCAGGTCAGTAAACAAGCCATACAGGTTGGCGTGACCGTACAGCGAGCGCTTGTAGCGCTCGCGGGTCTCTGCATCGAGCTTGGCCCGGCCATAAGGCGGATTACCGATCACCACGTCGAAACGGTCTTTCGGTGGGCTGCGGCGCAGCGAGTCGCAGACAGTGACCATAACCGGCAGCTTGCGCCCGGCCAGCCTGCTGACAGGAAGCATCACAACATCCAGGGTGACTTGGCTGAGCCATGCGCCAAACGGATCGATCTCGTAGCCGCGCAAGCGGTTGCCGATGCTCTGCATCAGCAGCTTCGGGCTGCAGTCTCCCAGCTCATCCATGATTCGCTGGGCGATAGGGGCCAGAAACGCGCCGCCGCCACATGCTGGATCAAGTACGCGGCACTTCGCCCAATCAACATTGGCCGCCGTTACCTGGTCAATCAGGCGCGCTGTGAGGGCAGGCGGGGTATAGAAAATGCCGAACTCGCCTCGATGCTCAGCGGGGAGCATGCCGGTATAGGTCAGGCCGATCTGGTATGCGGCGGACTCTGCGTCAAAGCTAGCGGCAGTTCGCCCGATGGTTTCGGCCAGCGTAGCTGCTGCCTCGGGCAGCGGCTCGGTATGGAACTGCTGGAGCGGAGCGCGCAGCTCCTGGGGAACGATGTCGCCATGAGTCAGACCACGCCACCAGGCCTCGATCAGACGCACACCGAAAGCCCGAGCCAGCGGGAGCTGATGATCGACCGGGAAGCTGTTGGCCAGGGCGCGGGCCATGACTCTTGCGGAGGCAATGACCTGGTTCGGAGTTTCCGATGCCGTGAGGTCTTCCAGACGTGCCTGTTTTGCCTGTGCCGTGTGAGCCATATTCCCCCCTTTTTTGCGGGCCGCGATTCTACAGGATTCGGCTTCCGCGCCGACCGCTATTGCGCAATATTGCGTGATAAAGTGATACCCAACAATCGCAGGAGCGCCAGATATGCACCCGAATTACCCCAAGTTTGAACCGGGCCAGGAAGTGCGCAGCGTGTTTGGGGGAGAGCGGTTGGTTGTCGCCTCCCAGCTGGGCTGCCAAGTCTTCATCCAGGGCAGATCAGATTGGTTTCACCCGACGAAGCTGATTCCGGTTGAAAAGCCGACCAGCGAGCGACCAGTCTGCAATTGATCAGCCGGCCTCATCTCGTGCTGCTCCAGCTCGGCGCGTAACTCGTCTTTTGTCACCTGTCCTCCATTCGTCTTGATAACGGGGCGGCAGATTGCCAGTCGCGTTGCGCTTTGATATCTGTATAAATATACAGTATTCGCAGAGTGGCGCCATGTCCGCAGAAATACTTGGACGGGTAGCGCCCCGTGGCGCGCCGCTTCCGTTGTTTGGATGCAGCGTCAGCGCAGGCTTCCCCAGCCCCGCCGACGATTATGCCGAGGCCTGGCTCTCCCTGGATGAGCTGGTGGGCATTCGTGCGCCCAGCACCTACCTGGTGAGAGCAGGCGGCGACAGCATGATAGGGCGGGGCATTTATGCCGGCGACGTGCTGGTGGTGGATCGCGCTCTCGACCCGTTGCCTGCGGACGTGGTGATCGCCTGCGTGCGCGGTGATTTCACGGTCAAGGCGCTGACCTATGAAGCGGGCCAGCCGGTACTTATGCCGGCTAATCCGCTCCACCAGCCGATCCGCTTGCGCGACGGAGAGGAGCTGGAGGTCTGGGGTGTAGTGACCCATAACCTGCATGCGCTGCGCCGGCGCTGAGGTGGCCATGTACGCCCTGGTCGATTGCAATAACTTCTATGTCAGCTGCGAACGCCTCTTTCGGCCCGAGCTACGCGGCCTGCCGGTCGTGGTGCTCAGCAACAACGATGGCTGTGTGGTGAGCCGCAGCAATGAAGCCAAAGCGCTGGGCATCAAGATGGGCGAACCATTCTTCCAGGTGCGCCATCACGTCCTGGAGAACGGGCTGGAGGTGTGCAGCTCGAACTACGCGCTGTACGCCAACCTATCGGCCCGCGTGATGCGCCTGCTGCGCGGCATGGCTCCGCGCATCGAGGTCTATTCCATCGACGAGGCCTTCCTCGATCTGCGTGGCATGCAGATCGACCTGGAGCAGCTCGGCAGAGACATACGCGCACGGGTGCTGCGCGAGGTTGGCATCCCGGTTGGTGTCGGGATCGCGCCCACTAAGACCCTCTCGAAACTCGCTAACTGGGGGGCGAAGAAGTGGCCGGCAACGGGCGGGGTCGTTGATCTTCGCCCCCTCGCGCGTCAGCGCCGCCTGATGACCTTGGCGGAGGTTGGTGAGGTCTGGGGGATCGGTCGGCGGCTGAGTACCCGGCTGGGCGCGATGGGCATTACCACAGCGCTCCAGCTGGCCGACTACGACCACAAGACGCTGCGTCGTCTGTTCAACATCAACGTCGAGCGAACTGCACGCGAGCTGACAGGGGAGGGGTGTTTCGCCCTGGATGACGGCCCCGAGCCGAAGAAGATGATCGCCGCGACGCGATCTTTCGGGCAGCGCATCTATGACCTGGCCGGCCTGGAGGAAGCGGTGGCCACCTACGCCAGCAGGGCCGCAGAGAAGCTGCGGGCACAGCAGCAATACTGTCAGGTGCTACAGGTATTCATCCGCTCCAGCGCGTTCGCGCAGGGAGCTGAGCGCTACAGTCGTGCAGCGACAGTACCGCTGCACTATCCCACGGCTGACACCCGTGACCTGGTGGCGGCAGCACAGGCCGGCTTGCGCTCGATCTTCATCCCCGGCCCGGCCTACGCAAAGGCTGGCGTCATCCTCTCGGATTTCGTCGGTGCTGGGCAGCACACAGACGATATGTTCGCGCCTGCGCCTCGACCGAACAGTGATCGACTGATGGCCGTGATCGATGGGATCAACAGCCGGCAGGGGCGGGGAGCTGTACGCCTGGCCCGTGCGGTGCCTGAGCGTGGCTGGGCAATGCGGCGCGAGCACATGAGCCCACGGTTCACCACCTGCTGGCGGGAGCTGTTGGTCGTCACATAGGCCAGGCGCG
Source organism: Pseudomonas sp. Z8(2022) (assembly GCF_025837155.1). Classification (NCBI taxonomy): domain Bacteria; kingdom Pseudomonadati; phylum Pseudomonadota; class Gammaproteobacteria; order Pseudomonadales; family Pseudomonadaceae; genus Pseudomonas; species Pseudomonas sp. Z8(2022). Next base: position 20,423 of record NZ_CP107550.1, read on the forward strand.
GCACCCTATGCCCGAAGGGCATGTTAGCCGCCTGCACGGCCTTGAGTGATGGCGCTGAAGGTTGTGCGGCGATACCCGCGAAGCGGCCTCAGCTAGAGTCAAATCAGAACCCCAGCGAGCTGATCAGCACCGCATCCCGCATTCGCGGGACACGGAATCCCGGCCAGCACGGCGGCACCTCGCGCCCTAATAACCCATGTACCCCTGCGCGGTGTTTGGTCGTTTCTGGGGGTGCAGGGGCCACTGGCCCCTGCCGGGTGTGGGCAGAGCCCGCGATTTTTGAAAGTTAGATTTGTAGGCCGTTACTGGTGCTGAGTTTTGTTGCGGTGATGAGGCATACACGCAAGGTAGAAAGAGCCGCGTAGCGGCAGCATAGTCAGGCGGGCTAGCCCGCCGTAGGCCGACGCTTGCGTCGGGGCGGAGGGAGCGTAGCGACCGGAGGGTAGGCGGCGCGTAGCGCCTTTTTAAAGCTTTTTTCTTGTTTCTTTCTTGTTTTTTCTTGTTTTTAGAGCAGCTGTAGGCCTAGTGCCACGGGGCTTGTAGAGGATTTGCGGCTAAAGATTCCGGGTTTAAAGGCTAAGGATTCCGGGTAAAAAGCTAAAGATTCCGGGCAAGAGGCTAAGGATTCCGGGCAATGAGGCTAAGAATTCCGGGCATTATCCACAGGGCGGGCTACCCGGAATTCTTAGTCAGTTTCAGCCAAAGCCAGCTCCAGCTCTGGCGTGGCGCTGAAATCTAGCCGCATTTGCTCCTGGTCGCGGAACTTGAAGGTGAGCCTATCGATAGCGCGGCCCTTGCGCTCTGTCCCTAGCTCGATCTCCAGCCCAGACTTTTCGCGGAGCTCTTTGATGGCTGGGTCGATGACTTTGCCCTTGAGGTTCGAATAGCGCTCGTACGAGGGGCCGAGCTCAAGCAACTCGCGGAACTCATCCACCGATACGGTGTAGAACCCGGTTGACCGGAACTGCTGCAACAGCTCGAAGATTCGGATCGAGTGTGTTGAGGAAAGGTCCGCCACTCGCTTCAGGTCGTAGGTGGTGAAACGCTTATTCAGATGGACGAGGTAAGGCTGCACGTGCACCGTGAAGAAGAGCTTGGTTTCCCCACCACCGTCTAGGTAATCAACCCGATCTACCCACCTGAAGCGGCTTTTGTAGCGCCCATCAAAGGTTTTGATGTCTCTCTCGTAGAGCGCGTTGCTCGCCTCTTTGAGGGCCTCGTAGGCCTGTTTGACAGGCAACTGGTACTGATCCGCGAAGTCATGTGCCGTGATCGTTATAGGGCGCGGCATGGGCTTGCGGGGATCGATCTGGGCAATAGCCGCCAGAAGCAGCCGCTGCTCATTGAGAGTGAGCTTGTACGCTGCGATAACCAGGTCGTTCGACTTCGTGACGTTGCGACGGATCACGTTGGCCATCTGACTAAATCCATTAGCTGTTTTAGCTAACACTAACTAGCTAAACCAGACGAGTCAATTAGCTTTTTTACCCGGAATCTTTAGTTGTTTTAAATATCATCCTATCGTGCATTTCTCATCGGCAGAGCCACTAACAACCTGCCTGTGGCGAAGGTTCCGGTGCCCATGAAACGGAAGCCGCGCTACCCTTCCAATCTGTCCTGGACGACTTTCCAAATGCCTGGACACCCCGTCATTACCTGGAGGCACCATGAAGCAGTACGTAGTGATCGAGGACTGGGACGGTGACGGTGCTATTCGCCTACCTGATGACGTGCTCCAGGAAATGGGCGTTGACGTTGGGGATACGCTTTACCTACTCGAAGAGTACGTCGGCACTGCTCGCCACATAGTGCTCAGCAAAACTCCGCGCATCCCTGATCGCATCGATGAGCTGGTTGGCCAATGGAATTCCGCCATCCCGACCACAAAAAAGCCTCGGTAAGGTCAGCAGGGGTCATTTCGCACTGCGAAATGACCCCTGCTGCATGGCGCGAGCAGTTCACCACCGCACTGCGCGGAAGTGCCAATCTCTGTATCGATTATGCGTCGGCGCAGCTGGATTAAAGGGCCCTGGCACCACCGACCACAGGGCCTGCTTTCAAGGAGTCGGGTGATGTCCATCTCAGCAATCTGCTT